>NZ_DJUD01000035.1:0-28564 GCF_002439405.1 Psychrobacter sp. UBA6291
GAGGTGCGTATTATAGACGCTTATTTTAATTAGTCAAGAAGTTATTTTTATTTAGTTTGAAATTTTTATCAGCCTACTTAATAGTAGTTTGATGTGTTCTTTCTCGCTAATGGATGTTTATTCAGTGCCAAAACACTTTCTAAACGCCCTTCCCTTTCGACTGGGTGGCATTATACGCGCTTTTAGTAGGGGGTCAAGGGGGTTTGAAAATTTAAATTGATATATCTTCTAACCCCTTGATTGCTTAGGAATTAAATCTGAGATTTTGGCTTTAGTCTTACATTTTACTCTTTAAGGTGGTTACGATACCTGATAATGCATAGATGATACCGATGGCTAAGATGCCTACTGGGATATCATATAAGATGATACTCATGACCAATACGCCAATGATAAGCACAACAAATGGCACTTTCTTTTTATCGAACTCTTTAAAGCTATAGTATTTAACATTACTGACCATCAATAAGCCGCAGATAACCACCCATGCCGCAAATAGGAACATGATGGCAGTATCGTATTGTCCGACCCATTCATTATGATCGACCGCAACCATGACAGCGGCGGTAACCAAGATAGCCGCGAGCGGACTTGCCAAACCGACGAAGTATTTTTTATCGACAATGCCGACCTGAACGTTAAAACGTGCTAAGCGAAACGCGGCGCACGCGGTAAAGACGAAGGCACAGCCAAGACCTATACGACCTAACGGCTCTAAAGCAAAGCTATAAATCAAAATCGCCGGTGCCACGCCAAAAGCCAACATATCAGCGAGTGAATCATACTGCTCGCCAAAAGGACTTTGCGCATTAAGCATACGCGCAACACGCCCATCGGCACCATCAAGGATAGCGGATAAGAAAATCGCCAGTGAGGCTTTATAAAATTCGCCTTGAGTACTGGCTAAAATAGAATAAAAACCCGACAGCAGAGATAAAGTGGTAATCAGATTGGGCGCTAAATAGACACCGCGACTAACCACACGCTTACCTTCGGCAACCTCTGCTTCAATCACCTCAAAGGTCAAACCATCATAATTGTCATTATCCGCTAGGCGAATATTGAACTCATGCTCATCGACAAAAGGCGGCTGAGTGGCAGCACTATCCTGTAAGAGCGGCTCTTTTACCAAACCGTCATTCATAACCTTGTCGGTTACCAGACTGTCCTTTGCAAGGCTATCTTTGCCCATACTACTTGATGATTGATTCGTCGTCATAACGATATCCTTATTCGCCGACCAGCCAGCGCACATTAGTGGCACTATCAGGAGACATGTCTGGGGCATCCGCAACTTTTAACACCGGCTGTAAGAAACGCAAAATCTCACGTGCGTGATTGTCAAATTGCCAAGGCGGATTGATAACGAGTAACCCTGTACCATTTAGACCAACAGCGATGTCGTTAGGATAGATATTGAGCTCGCAGACCAATTGACGTCTCATTTCAGTCCGTTTTAGCTTTTTGTAAAACAGCTCAACCGCTTCCATGTTTTTAATTGGATACCATAACGCGTAAGTACCTTGTGGCCACTTATTATAAGAATGTACCAATAGGTCAATCAGGCGGGTGAAGTCTTTATGCTCTTGCTCGTAAGGCGGATCAAGAAAAATCAAACCGCGCTTCTCTTTTGGTGGAATCACCGCAGCGATACCTTCAAAAGAATTGCGATGATGAATACCAATCGGCAATTTATGTAGCTGATAATTTAATGCATCGTATTCACTGGCTTTGGCTTCAAACGCTTCACCGCGCACGCCAGCATCAGGATTTTTTTCAACATGATGGGCAATCCACCAAGGTGAACCAGGATAGACTTTTTTGTCATACGTAAAACGCGCTTGCTTAATGCCTTCCATATAGTCTTTGACGGCCGCCGGTGCTTTTTCGATATCCGCTTTTAATAAAGCTTGGATACCGCCTTTGGCTTCACCTGTTTTGCGCGCCTCTTCACTGCCGAGCGAATACAGCCCACGACCGCCGTAAGCATCCAGCACATAAAAAGGTTTGTTCTTTTGCCCCAATTGATTCAGCAGTTGTACCAATAAAATGTGTTTAACAACATCGGCAAAGTTACCAGCATGATAGGCGTGTTTATAGTTCATAAGATCAAAAGTTTAAATAAGAAAAATTGCATCTATGGTAGCATAGGCAGAGTAAAAGATAACGATGGTTTTGGTAAAAAGGCATGGATTGGCTGTGTATTGACAGTGAATGGCATGTTTATTGATAACGGCGAGGCAAAATGACGCAGATTATTAGCAATCTTGAGGTAACACAGTTAGTCGTTGATCAACCGATTGGACAGGATAATCCTCCATTATTATATCCGCCGAGCGATGACGAAAGTCAAACGCCGCCAACTCAGCATGAATTACAATTTTCCGACTTTGATGTCGATTGGCAAAATAAGCTAACCGATAAACAGCTAGATACGTTTGTAGACGATGGCTGGATGATTATTGACGATGTGTTTGAAAATAAAGCGCTATTGGCTCTGCAGTCTGAGAGCGGTTTTATTGACTATCGTGACGCCGAGCTGACGGCTGGCATTCGGGTTAGCAATATTCGCGGTGATCGCATTCGCTGGATTACCGAAAACTTCTTTGCAGGTTACTATTATTTACAAAGTATCAATGCGCTTGCTGCTTTATTCAATCAAAGCTTGTTTGCTGGTATTCGCCATAGTGAGGCACATTACGCTTGTTATCCGGTAGGTTTTGGCTATCAATGGCATAGCGATAATCCGGCTGGACGTGATGAGCGCGTTATCTCGGCGGTGTTTTATCTCAATGATGATTGGCGTAATAGTGATGGCGGTGCGTTAGAAGTAGTCGACAAACATGGCATCAATCATAATGTCATGCCTGTTGCCAATCGACTGGTCATATTTGATAGTGACTTACAACATCAAGTACAAATTGCCCATCGGCAGCGTTATTCTATCGCTACGTGGATGCGCCGTGATGGTTTGGTGCCTTTTGTTGAGGATAATATTTAAAACTAATCAGCTATTACTTTAAATAAGCCTTGTTAATTAAGGATAATGACAATGCATAAAACCTTATATAGAAGCTTGCTCTTACTTGTTATACTCCCTCTGATCGTGAGCTGCGAGACGCTTAATAATCAAGCCGCTACTCAAAAAGACAATGAGTTATTTTTTACCTATTATTTGCCAAAATCCATGCCTGAAGAACCTCTAATAATTAATCCGACTGTTATTACTACTGAATTCAAATATGAGGATGGGTGTTTACTTGCATTTGATGGAAGCATATGGATGACACCTGTATTTCCCGAAGGACATGCAACTTTTAATAGTCATCATAAGACTTTAAGATTATTAGGAACGAGTTATAAAATGGGTAATGTGATTTCTGCAGCTGGCTATGTGCATACTTACAACAGTGAAAAAGTTAAAAATTATAGTAATAGCCCAGCCGAAAAGTGCATTACAGAGTATCTAGCAACATATTACGGCGATTATGAAAAAATTGACTTGGATAAAAACTAAATTTTTTCAGACCTCAAATTATAAACATCAAAACAACATATCTAGGACTGTCATGAGTTCAGAAAATAATAGTAAAACCCATCAACAACAAACCTTAGATTTAAGCATCGCCCTACTTGAACGTCCTTCTGTCACCCCCGATGATGATGGCTGCCAAGATATATTGTCAGAGCGCCTGACGCAGGCTGGGTTTGATTGCGAGTTTATGTATTTTGGTGAAAGAAACCAAAGCGGCGAACATGCGGAAGTCAAAAACCTCTGGGCGCGCCGTGGCACCACTGAGCCAGTTATTTGTTTTGCTGGTCATACCGACGTCGTGCCTACGGGTGATGAAAACAATTGGACTTATCCGCCATTTACACCCACCATTGCCGATGGTTATTTATGGGCGCGCGGTGCCGCTGATATGAAAACCGGCATTGCTGCTTTTACCGTTGCCGCCGAGCGTTTTGTCGCTAATTATCCTAAGCACAATGGCTCTATTGCTTTTTTAATCACCGCAGATGAAGAAGGCCCGTCCATCAATGGGACGGTGAAAGTCATTGAAACGCTTGAAGCGCGCAATGAGAAAATCACCTATTGCCTCGTTGGCGAACCATCAAGTACCGACACGCTTGGTGATATCATTAAAAACGGTCGCCGCGGCTCATTGGGCGCCGAACTGACCGTCACTGGCAAACAAGGTCATGTTGCCTATCCGCATCTGGCTTGCAATCCGATTCATGCGGCAATGGCGGCATTAGCAGAATTAACCAATGCCACTTGGGATAACGGCAACGAGTATTTCCCTGCGACTTCTTTGCAAATCTCCAATATAAATAGCGGTACAGGCGCAACCAATGTCATTCCTGAAACGCTAACCGTTATTTTTAACTTCCGCTTTTCCACAGAAACGACGGATGAAGAATTAAAAGCGAGAACTCATGCTATCTTTGATAAATATTTTGAAAACAATAAAGCCAGTTATGATATTAACTGGAAATTATCCGGTCAGCCATTTCTAACTCCTGAAGGCAAACTCGTATCGGCCTGCCAGCAAGCGATTAAATCTGTGACTGATGTTGATACTACGTTATCAACCTCTGGCGGTACATCAGACGGACGCTTTATCGCGCCAACCGGTGCGCAAGTCGTTGAACTTGGCGTACGTAATGCCACCATTCATCAGGTCGATGAAAAGGTAGAAATAGATAACTTAGGCAGATTGGCGCAGATATATGAAGGGATTTTAGAGAATCTGCTGCTTGATTAGACATAATCTATAGAAACAAAAAAAGCGCCATCTGCTTCGTATTTGGCGCTTTTTTATTATGATCTTTTATCGATAAGGACTTGAACAACACAAGTCAATTAAGCTACTTACTAGCTTCACTCAATCCCTATATAAACATCCACTTGCCCATACTCTAAATTACCATCAATATAGTGCTCAAAATCGACATTATAACTACGAGTATACTCACAGCTTGGGTCGTTGAAGTACTCCCAAGCCTTCTCCCACGCATTCATGACGGTATTAGGCATATTACCTGTTTCTGAAAAGACTAAGTATTTCCCTGCGGGAATGGCTATTGTTACAAGATTACTCTTATTGGCGACCGCCGCATTATCCGGCTGCGCCTGCTCATTGCCCACTTCCCAACCAGCGACAACATCAAACGCCCCTACTAAATCAGCACTTTCATAATTGTGGTAGATACCATAAATATCCTGATCTTCAGGCAAGTCACCCATGTAGTTTTGATAAAACTTTTGCCATAAGCGGCCTAATTTTGCCGTTTCGTGGCTGATTTCAGCGTGATTGGTGGTACGTACGCTAATACCCTTGCAAGCTATCGCTTCGGGTAGCTCTTTAATTTGTGACGTCATGATGCTGCCTGCCCTGTTGTGCTGTGTGATTTTTATTTGATGTGCGATTAAATGAGCATAACTGCCTTAATCCGCTTCATCAATCCAATTCATTTGAATGGCTTCTAAGATACCCTCGTTTGATTTTTGCGGATCATCATCAAAACCTTCTAGCTCCGTCACCCAGCGGTGTAAATCAGTAAAGCGAATATACTGCGGATCGGTCTCAGGGAATTTTTCATAAAGCTCAATAGCGATATCTAAGCTGTCTGTCCATTTTAGTTTTTGCGGGCTCATGGTAGCTCCTTAACTGTTATTTATTTTATAGTTTTCATCAAACTAGAGATTAGTTTGACCAGTTGTTTGTATAATGTTTGTCTAACGCTTTACTTGCTCACTTACTAACCTCCTATCCTATCAAAATTCGCCAACTGATTATAGACAAGTTCGTTATACCGCCTTTGTTGCTTTAACTTTTTGCTTTATCTTTTTATTTTGTTTCTGCAGATTTAATCGCTACTTGATGCTGATTCCAAGAAACAATGACTTCATTTGTCTGCTCACCTGTCATATCCAATATCTCTGGTGCGCATTTGCCTTTTTTATCGTTTAAGACAAACTTAGTCATACCAACACCCATGAGCTGATTTTTTACCAAAAAGCGCGTTTCAAAATAGACGTATTTTTTATCCCAACCGACAAGCGTACTACTTACCGTCATTTTATTCAGGAATTTAATTTCTTTGAGATAGACCATTTCTTGCATGGCAATAATCCAGCCGAGATTTTTAAGCCCCTTTTGATGACAGCAGGCCATCAGCCATTTAGTGATGTTTAACTCGATAAAAGACAAGTAGCGATAATTAGGCAGATGGTCGCGAAAGCCCATATCGTGTGGCAATACGCGATAATGGCGTACAATTGGTTTGGGTAATGTCTCGACACTTAGGTGTTCATTAGCCGTTTGCTGTTTAAGCTGCTGCTTTAATAAGCTGACCATAATAAAAAAACGTATCAACATGTTCATAAAGGAAATCTCTGCACGGTTATTCTGTATGAATTATGAGTAAATATAGCTTTGATAAATGCTGCCTACCTTAACGCAAAAAAAGCCACCTCAGTGACTTTTTCGTAAAAATATTATTAGTAGATGATTAGCAATTAATGACCGCCGCCATTGATACTACGTACCATCTCTTCAACCATTTTCTTAGCATCACCAAAGATCATCATGGTTTTGTCCATGTAGAACAAGCTGTTATCAAGACCTGCATAGCCCGTGCTCATTGAACGTTTGATAACCATGACCGTCTGTGCTTTGCTGACTTCTAAGATTGGCATACCAAAGATTGGGGATGATGGATCATCTTTTGCCGATGGATTGACGACGTCGTTAGCACCAATCACTAAGACCACATCGGTACTGGCAAAGTCGGAGTTAATCTCATCCATCTCAAGAATGTCATCATAAGGCACGTCAGCTTCCGCCAATAGCACGTTCATATGGCCTGGCATACGACCAGCAACCGGATGAATGGCAAAGCGCACATTGACGCCTTCCTCTTTTAACAGCTCATACAATTCTTTGACCGCGTTTTGAGCACGGCCTTGCGCCATACCGTAGCCCGGTACAATCACCACACTGCTGGCATTAGACATGAGGAAACCTGCGTCTTCTGCCGAACCTGCTTTGTAGTTTTTAGGTGCGCCATCATCTGCGCCTGTAGCGGCAGCTGCCGTACCCATACCACCAAATAAAACGTTTAGTAATGAGCGGTTCATGGCTTTACACATGATGTAAGATAAAATCGCGCCTGACGAACCAACGAGCGAACCTGCGATAATTAGCATCGAGTTGCCAAGGGTAAAACCAATACCCGCTGCCGCCCAACCTGAAAATGAGTTCAATAGCGACACAACCACGGGCATATCACCGCCACCGATTGGCGCAATCCACATCCAACCAAATATTACGGCTAATACTGCCATCGCATAGAAAGCTGGCAATGAATCGGTCATAAAGTAGACGATACCAAAACCAATCATAGCAATAAATAGAATCGCTTGTACCGGTTTTACCCAGCCGCCTACTAGGGTTTTTGCCCAACTTTTTGCAGCCAATTTACCAAAGGCAAAAACAGACGCTGAGAAAGTAATCGCACCAATAAAGCAACCGATAAACAGTTCAGCACGGGCGACTGCGCCATGCTGTTGCTCAGTATGCAGTACGGTCGCTAAGGCAATCGCCACTGCTGCCAAGCCTACGAATGAATGCATCAAAGCAACCGTTTCTGGCATTTGGGTCATAGCGACCGTTTTTGCTTTCCACATACCAACAAGTGCACCCAATACCATGGCGCCGATGATTAACCACAGCACAGGGCCTTCAGCTAAGAAAAAGGTGGTTGCGACCGCAATAGCCATCGCTACCATACCAAAGCGGTTACCACGAATGGCGGTTTTTGGGCTAGAAAGACCACGCAAGGTTAAGACAAAAAGGATAGCACCGATTAAGTAAAACCAGTCCGCATTTGTTGCAATCATATTTGTTAAATCGCTCATGCATCGCCTCCACTTTCAGTCGTCGCAGTTTCAAGTACTGGCGCTTTTTTTACTTTTGGTTTAAACATCGCCAGCATACGTTCAGTCACCGCAAAACCACCAAAAATATTGATACTGGCTAAAAATACTGCAAAGGCACCGAGCAAGCTGGTTGGGGTAAACATGGTGCCGTCAATGGTGACGGTTTGTAGCATCGCCCCGACGATAACGATACTTGATAAGGCATTGGTTACTGCCATTAGTGGCGTGTGCAATGCTGGCGTGACGCCCCAAACGACGTAATATCCGACGAAAATAGCGAGCACGAATACCGTGAAAATCGCTACAAACGGTGTGCTACTCATGGCCGCACCCGCTGGCGCTGCCGCTAAAATAGTGGCAATCATCTAATCCTCCTAAAAATTTGTTCGTGTCTGGCAAATGTAAGGTAATGAAATTCGAGACTGGATGTTTAAGGCTTAGCGTTTAGCAAGGCGTACTTGATTGTCATGCGTCACTGCTAACGCCCCTTGAATCTCATCATTCATGTCTAAATTCAGTGCCAGCGTTTTCGCTGAAGCGTCGTCTTTAGCTGCAGGAGCCATCAAAGTAGTGATAAAATTAACAAGGTTATTGGCATATAAATCTGAAGACTGCGCCGCCAGTTGTGATGGGATATTGGCTGCCCCGACGATACGCACACCGTTTGGCGTGGTAATGGTTTCATCAGGTACACTGCCTTCGACGTTGCCACCAGTGCCAGCAGCCATATCAATCAGTACTGAACCGGCTTTCATTTTGGCAAGCGTTGCTCCGTGCACCAAGCGCGGCGCGTTACGTCCAGGAATCTGCGCGGTGGTAATGACGATATCTGCGTTGCTCAAGGCTTTATCTACGACAGCAGCCTGATCTTTGATATATTGCTCAGAGGGCGTCCATGCATAACCGCCCGTGGCTTTGGCTTTTTGCGCTTCGTCTTCGCTCATTGGCACGTCAAGCCATTTACCACCAAGCGATTCCACCTGTTCTTTGGCAGCAGGGCGCAAATCACTGGCTTCAACGACGGCGCCCAAACGCTTCGCCGTCGCAATCGCCTGCAAACCTGCAACGCCAACGCCTAAGATGACCACTTTGGCAGGTTTCACCGTACCCGCTGAGGTCATAAACATCGGAAATGGACGCGAGTATTCATTGGCGGCAAGCAATACCGCTTTATAACCGGCAAGGTTGGCTTGTGACGATAAGACGTCCATGTTTTGCGCACGTGACAAAGTACGTGGCAATAATTCCATGGCAAAGACGGTGGCACCTTTGGCCGCATAAGTATCTAGCTGGCTATTGCGATATGGGTCAAGCATACCAATGACCACTTGACCGGCTGTTAAATGCTCCGTCACCGCTGCTGGCAAATCATTGACGGTAGTAATAATTTGCGCTTGGTTGACGACCTCGGTACTACTATTGGCAATATCAGCACCCGCTGCCTGATACAACTCATCAGCGTAATATGCTGCTTGACCTGCACCTGACTGAATGACGACTTCAAACCCTAGTTTGCGTAATTTCTTTACCGCGTCTGGGGTTAGCGCTACCCGTTTTTCACTCGCGCTATCTGCACTAATAACACCAATCTTCATACCGTCTCCTTACTTACGTCAAATGACTATACTCACGTTTAATGACTATCTTTTAACACCCGCAACGCATCTTTAAAAAGCACAGGGGACAAAAAAATCTTTGGTCACGGTTGGTTAAGAACTTAAGACCAAAGATTATCAATTTAATAAATGATAGCTCCTTTGCCATCATGCCTTTTTATTATAGAGATAACATCTGCAAACTTTCATTGCCTAATGATGACCCACAAGTAAAATAAAAAGTTAGGCATTTACACCATCATCATAACTTTTATTGTTATATTAAAAACTTTTATTTTTTCCAAAAGCGCGCAAAGCCTGTAAGCTATTAGCTCACGACAAATATAAAAACCGGCTTAAGGTTTGACATATGTCTACGATGTCGCTTAAAAATACAAAACCGCTACGACTAAGTCAAGATAAAATACGGCCTAACGTATAATAAGAAAACTTGACCGCTCAATGGAACACCCATTGACCTACTATAAATAAGGAATAACCATGTATTTTTTACTCTCCCCTGCCAAATCGCTTAATGAGAAAGATGCCGTGCCAGTCAATCTCGGCAATTACTATAGTCAGCCCGAGCTGATTGAGCATGCGCAGGGGCTCATGAAAGACCTAAAAGCCAAAGAGCCAATTGATTTACAAGAGCTGATGAGTATCTCTGACGATTTGGCGCAGCTTAATGCCAGACGTAATCAAGACTGGGCTTGGAGTGCAAATACTCCTTTTACGGGTGACAACGCCAAACCAGCGGGGTATTTATTTGACGGCGATGTCTATACTGGGCTTGATATGTATCATATGGACAAAGATACTGCTATTTACGTTAATGAACATTTGGGTATTTTGTCAGGTCTTTATGGCGTGCTGAAACCGCTCGATTTGATTCAGCCATATCGCCTAGAGATGGGCACCAAGCTAAAAAATGATCGCGGGGATAATCTTTACGAGTTTTGGGGCGAAGAAGTGACTAAAACAATCAATGCACGTATGGCAGATAGTGAGGACAAAGTTTTAATTAATCTTGCTTCTAATGAATACTTTAAGGTAATAAAAAAGAAAGCACTGAATGCGCAAATCATCACGCCAAGATTTGAAGACGAGAAAAATGGCCAATATAAAGTGATTAGCTTTTATGCCAAAAAAGCACGCGGATTGATGGTGAAATATGCAGCAGACAATAAGCTGACCAACGCAGAGCAGCTAAAGCAGTTTGATTTGGCAGGCTATTATTATGTTGATGAGCTGTCTGACGATAAAACGTGGACATTTCGTCGGGATGAAGCAAGTCAGTAGTCTTCAAACAAACAACTAATATGCATAAAAAAACCCCGATAAGCCAAAGCCTATCGGGGTTTTGTTTGAGCTAGGTTTAACAAGTAGGTTATGACAAAGTCATGCTTCTAGCGAAAAGCGATTTATCGAGGAAGACGCGCGAAAATAGTACTTATCGTACATTGAGCGCGGCTAACAAAGAAAAATCGCTTTGTAGCAGAAGTAAAATTACATCATACCGCCCATGCCACCCATACCGCCCATTCCACCGGCAGCGCCCATGCCAGCCATAGCATCATCACCTTGCGGTAAGTCAGTAATCATGACTTCAGTTGTAAGCATGAGGCCTGCAACAGAAGCCGCATTTTCTAGTGCTGAACGTGATACTTTTGCTGGATCAAGGATACCCATCTCTAGCATATCGCCGTATTCGCCAGAAGCTGCGTTGTAACCGTAGTTACCACTGCCGCTCTTGACTTCATTAACCACCACTGACGCTTCTTCGCCTGAGTTGGTCACGATTTGACGTAAAGGTGCTTCCATCGCACGGCGTAGGATTCTAATACCCGCATTTTGGTCGTCGTTATCGCCACGTAGTTCAGACAAGGCATTCATCGCACGAACGAGGGCAACGCCGCCGCCAGGGACAACGCCTTCTTCAACCGCTGCACGAGTCGCATGTAGCGCATCATCAACGCGGTCTTTCTTCTCTTTCATTTCAGTTTCAGTTGCCGCGCCTACTTTGATAACGGCAACGCCGCCAGCAAGTTTTGCCATACGCTCTTGTAGCTTCTCTTTATCGTAGTCAGACGTTGATTCTTCAACTTGACGTTTGATAGATTCAACGCGGTTTTCGATGTCTGCTTTGTTACCAGCGCCATCAACAATCACAGTGTTTTCTTTACCAACAGTGACTTTTTTCGCCGTACCTAATTGCTCTAGAGTAGCAGTCTCTAAACTTAGACCAATCTCTTCAGAAATCACCGTACCGCCAGTTAACGTTGCGATATCTTCTAGCATAGCTTTACGGCGATCGCCAAAACCTGGTGCTTTAACAGCACAAGTTTTTAAGCCGCCACGCATGTTGTTTACAACTAGTGTTGCCAATGCTTCGTTTTCTACGTCTTCAGCAATGATTAGCAACGGCTTGCTTTGCTGCATGACTTGTTCAAGTAATGGCACGATTTCACGGATATTGCTGATTTTTTTATCAACAAGCAAGATATATGGGTTTTCAAACTCAGCGGTTAAGCTGTCTTGCTTATTGGCAAAGTACGGGCTGATATAACCACGGTCAAACTGCATACCTTCAACCACTTCCAAGGTATCTTCAAAGCTTGAACCTTCTTCAACGGTGATAACGCCTTGCTTACCCACTTTTTCCATCGCTTGGGCAATCAGCTCACCAATTTTGGTATCTGAGTTGGCAGAGATAGAACCTACTTGCGCAATCGCTTTTGAATCGTCAGCTGGGGTTGATAACTCATGGATTTGCTCAACCGCAGCACGTACGGCTTTATCGATACCGCGCTTAAGATCCATTGGGTTCATGCCCGCAGCAACTGACTTCATGCCTTCAACCAAGATTGACTGAGCCAATACCGTTGCGGTCGTTGTACCATCACCAGCAACATCGTTGGTGCGGCTAGCCACTTCACGCACCAATTGTGCGCCCATGTTTTCAAATTTGTTTTCAAGCTCGATTTCTTTGGCAACCGATACACCATCTTTAGTGATGGTAGGTGCGCCAAATGATTTATCGATAACCACGTTACGACCTTTCGGGCCAAGCGTGACTTTTACCGCATTTGCTAGAACGTTTACACCGTCCATCATTTGTTTACGGGCATCAATGCCGAATTTTACGTCTTTTGCCATGTTAAATTACTCCACTATTATAAGTATGAGAATGCAATGAAAGGTTTCAATGATATTTTTTTATAAATGTTCTTGGGTATAACTGTTGTTGGCTAAAAATCGTTAGCCAAAATTGTCTTATTAGCAATTAGCCTTCTAGTACACCCAATACGTCTGCTTCTTTCATAATCAATAGCTCTTCGCCGTCAACTTTTACCGTTTGACCCGCATATTGACCGAACAAGACTTTATCGCCAACTTTTACATCTAACGCACGAGTTTCACCGTTGTCACGAATCTGACCATTACCGGTGGCTAGCACTTCACCTTGAGAAGGTTTTTCTTGAGCTGAACCAGGAAGCAAGATACCACCAGCCGTTTTTGTTTCTTCTTCGATACGGCGGACGACAATACGGTCATGTAAAGGACGAATATTCATCGATACGACTCCAAAATTTGGTTAGTTAACATAAAGGTTTATTTGAATGAATGATCTCAATACCAAGATCTAGCAGAATGTCTGCTTAAAAACAGCATTCTTTAGATAAGCTTTGAGCTTGTATCAGAAAGTGGGGGCAAGGCAAGTTTGCTTCAAGTGTAAAGCCCAAAAATTTACAAGATTTTTGCACATCATTGCCTATGTAAGCAGTAGTGCGAGTGATAAATATTCCATTGATTAAATTGCACGCTATTAAAGGCTTTGGCATTGCTTTAAAACAACAAGCCTTCCATCAAATAATAAGAGAGAAAATAAGCGATTGTAAATGAAGCTTTTAGCGGTATCAGCCAATTAACTTCCGCATTTCTTACCAAGCTTACAGCAAGTTACTGCCCGTGCTCGCTTTAGCTAAACCAGCAACATCGACTACAATAGCCTAACGCTTCACTATGCCCCTGCCCTTGAAAATGTAACAGAGTATGACAATATATAAGGGTGAGCACATAACAATCCCTATAAATAATAGTTAAATAAAATACAGTAGCTTTAATCGAAACTGCCAATACAGCTTGAAACCAAATTAAGGAATATCCATGAGTTTTTTATCACAAAATAAACAATCCCTAACAACCCATTCTAATAACCCGAAACGCAGCCCCTCTAAAATTTTAACCGCCTTAGCCACTGGGGCAAGCATTGCTGCGATTGGAGCTTTAAGTATGACCGCACCTACCCTTGCCAGCGCCAAAAGCGTTGAGCCCTCAAGCGCGAACTATAGTTTCACCATTGAAGATAAATATAAAGGTACAGCTACCCGTACGTTGAATAAATCTGGTAATACCTGGAAATACAATGTCAATGCTCGCGTTGCTGGTGTCGCCACCGCCGCGCAAAATAGTACCTTTACTATTAACGGTAATAATGTGGTGCCAACTCAGGCCAGCACCACTTATAAACTATTGGGCGTTGGTCGTACGCACAAATTGGACTTTAATCCAAGCAGTAAAAAGGTAGTAAGCAACTATCGCGGCAAGTCGACGACTTTAAATATGGCGCAGCAAGCCTTTGATGATTTGAGCCTTGAGGTGCAAATTCGCCAAGATTTATTAAATGGTAAATTCTCTGGCAACTATTACATGGCGAAAAAAGACAAAATTGAGAAAACGCCTTTTAAAAAATCAGGCAATACTAAAATCACCGTACCAGCAGGTACGTTTGATACCGTGCGTGTCGACCGCGTGCACGATGACAATAGCCGCTCGACCAGTTTTTGGTTGGCGCCAAGCTTAGATTATCTGCCAGTTAAAGTCAGTCAAATTAACGATGGTAAAAAGATGGATTTAGAATTAACCAAAGTCAATTAAGCCCTTATCTTTGTATAAATGGTTAACGTAAAAAAGCGGCGCTCTAAATGAAGCGCCGCTTTTTTTTATCCGTATAAAACTTTCTATGTGAATTTTAGCGAGAACGTGGCTGTTTAACGACATTGTTCATTGACGGTAGACGTTTTAACAAGATAAATAACCAGACGTTGATGGTAAGTAACAACACAAAATCAAATAGATAGACCATTATCTCAGCCCAACTACTGCCATAAACACGGGTAAATAGCACCACCCCACTCGCGCCAAGATAAACCAAGGTAAACATACTGTCTATCAATAGCGCATAAGGCGAACGCCCGCGTAATATCGATGGCGTTAAGACCAGCGCCGGTAGCAACCATAACGCTTGCCAAGCGATACCGCCAACGATATCGGGACGACTAGGATTAAAGACGCTGATTAAAATCGGCAATGCCAATAATCTAAACGCTAGCCAAACCAACCATGTCACCATCAAACGCTGACGTATAGGCGCTATCGGCTTTTGTGCATTAACTATCTCAGGCGTTTTTGCTGCGGGCGTGTCGATATTACTGTCCTGCTTGGATTGGTTAGTGACCATGGGAGATATGTATTTCCTAATTGATAACAGCAAACGGTAACCTATAAAGGTTAATTAACGCTGCCAATTGGCTTTCGTTAAGGCAGACGCAGTTATCGCCAAACGCCGACCTTGGGCAATCGCCAGCTCGCGCTCATCTGCCGATACCGGTTGGTCATGTAACGCGCCGCTGACATGACTTGCGCCATAAGGCGAGCCGCCACGCTGCGTTCTATTTAACGCAGGCTCAGCATAAGGGACGCCCACAATCATCATGCCATGATGCAATAGCGGCATCATCATCGTCAGCAAGGTCGTTTCTTGTCCGCCGTGCATCGAGCCTGTGGCCGTAAATACTGCAGCTGGCTTGTTTTGCAGATTGCCAGCCAGCCATAGGGTGACGGTATTGTCCCAAAAATACTTCATCGGTGCGGCCATATTACCAAAGTGCGTCGGACTACCAAGCGCAAGCCCGCTACAATCTTTTAAATCATCCATGGTGCAATAAAGGTCGCCTTCATCAGGAATGGCAGGCTTAGTTGCGGTGGTTTCAGGCGCGACAGTCGGCACCGTACGAATACGCGCCGTCATGCCAGCGTCTTCAACACCTTGGGCAATGGCATATGCTAATGTCTTCGTCGTACCATAATTTGAATAATAAAGCACCAAAACATAAGGGGCGGTCTGACTCATTAGCAAAACATCCTTAAAAAGTCGTGAAAATGAATGGTTAAAGGCGCGTCAACCACACTATAAATGACCCGCATGAATAATAGATGTGCATATTATGCCCGAGTCATGCATTGACAGCAAACAAAGCACATCAACCTCATTCAAAAGTGCCGTTTTGTAGATGGTGTAGACAAGCATGTAAACCAACGCTGACTTAGTGCATTTTGACACAATTCAGTGGCAGATTCTGCACGCTTACTTTTGTTACACTATTCGCACTCTTATTGCCGTTAAATGGTTGTCATGGAAAATTTACTAAAAAAAATCCCTTTTTTACACCAACGTTGGTTTCAGTTTCTCCGTTTTTTGACGCGGCACTTTTTTGAAGACAACTGCCAACAAAAAGCCGCCTCGCTAACGTATACGACGCTATTATCGATTGTGCCTATCTTAACAGTACTATTGATGATTTTGTCGTCAGTGCCAGCGCTTGCGTCGGTCAGAGCGCAGATTTATGAAGTGATATATAGCAACTTGT
This sequence comes from Psychrobacter sp. UBA6291, assembly GCF_002439405.1. Taxonomy (NCBI): domain Bacteria; kingdom Pseudomonadati; phylum Pseudomonadota; class Gammaproteobacteria; order Moraxellales; family Moraxellaceae; genus Psychrobacter; species Psychrobacter sp. UBA6291. The sequence goes on from NZ_DJUD01000035.1 coordinate 16,257, forward strand.
TGCCGCAATCGAGTTTGCAAGTCAGCAAATATATCAATAACTTCGCTGAAAAATCGTCGAATCTGACCATCATCGGTTCGATGGTGTTGTTTTTTACTACCATCATGACCCTGACGACCATTGAGCGCGCCTTTAACCAAATCTGGCGAGTAGAAAACCGCTCTGGTGGCATGAAAAGTATTCTGCGCTACTGGACGATTGTGACATTAGGACCGCTGATTTTAGGCACAGCATTTATCGTCTCAAGTACGGTGCAAAGCTTAAGTTTCTTAAATCGACAAATCGCCGGCTACGGTATCGACTGGTCGTTTTGGATTCAAATCGTTTCTATTGCGGTCACGGTAGCGGGCTTTATTAGTATGTACTGGTTTATACCCAAAGCGCGTGTCCCGGCAAAAAATGCGGCGATTGCTGGTGTCTTTGTGGCGATTATTTTTGAGTTAATGAAGAGCCTTTTTGGTACGGTCATGGCGAATTTTACCAGCTATGAGGCCATTTATGGGGCGTTTGCCGCGCTGCCAATATTTTTATTATGGATCTATCTGTCGTGGAATTTGATTTTGCTCGGCGTTGAGATTAGTTATACCTTGACCATTTTTGAGACCGAAGAGGTTTATCCGCGCCACCCGCTCCTAAGTTTGCTCGATATGTTAAATCTCGTTTATACCCATCATTTAAAAGGCGAAGCGGTGAGCGAGCAAGCGCTGCGTAATGTCTTAGGACGTAAAGAGTTGCCGAAATGGTATACCTATATTAACTATCTGCAAGACAGTAATCTTATCACCATGACCGAAGAAGAAGATTATGTACTGAAAAAAGATTTGAGCAAAATGACCTTGTGGGATTTTTATCGCACTCTGCCTTACCCTTTGCCTATCAAAGATGAGCTTGATGAGATGAGCATTGAAGACCAAAAACCTTGGCTGAGCTTATTGGTTGATCGCTTTGAAAATACAGAAGCCTATGCCAAACAGCAATTGGCTTTACCATTGAATATGATTTTCGCTCATAGCGAACCCCGTAAAAAATCTGAGGAAAATACAGCAAATTCAACTAAAAACACTCGCTCTAAACTCTTTAGAAAATCTAGCGAGGCAACCCCTAACTACCTATCTAAAAAAGATAAAGATAGGGATAACGTCACGCCGGACTTTGATCCTATCGCTTATGATAAGGACAGCGACGTGGAGTGTGATGAGAATAACAATGAAATCATCATTCCTAAAGATATTGATGAGAATAAACCTTCTACGCTTGACCACAGAATTGGGAGGAGAGACGATATTATTACGGAGGCGGATAAGCCTATAGTGAGATAAGGTTACTATAATTTTTTTATTCGCTGTAACCTCTAAATAAACTCCTATCATAGGGGCTTATTTTTACTAAATTTTTAAACGATCCTATTTATATGGTAAGGTAATTCTCTTTACGTCTCTTTATTCAGTGGTGCAACAGCACAGCTTCTATCAATAGAACTTGCTTGGTTTTTAGGTCATTTTTGGAGCGCATTCTATTGGACAAACACCCTAAAAATGGCTGGCTTAAGTCGCTATTGCTCACCCTTATGCACAGGTTAAAGCAATTTGCCCAGCTGTGGTCGCTACAGACGCTATTAGATTTACCCGATCGCCTAAAAAATCTGTGGCAGCAGCTGATTGGTTCTTATTGGTTTATTCCCAGCGCTTGTGTGTTAGCAGGTATTCTACTCGCGCCCATATTGGTCACCATTGATGAACATTTTGACCGCGAGACGGTTAGAGAGCTAAGTTTTGCTTTTACCGGCGATGATGAGGCCGCTCGCGCTATCATGACCACCATTGCTGGTGCCGTACTTGGTGTCGCGGGGACTACTTTTTCGATTACCATTGCCGTGTTATCAATGGCGTCTTCGCAATTTGGCCCCAGATTGCTGCGTAATTTTTTGACCGATACGCCCAATCAGTTTGTTTTAGGCGCATTTATTGGCACCTTTAGCTATAGTTTATTGGTGTTAAAAGCGATTCATAAATACGATGTTGCCTTTGGTGTGCCGCAATTGGCCGTGACCTTTGGCATTATCATGGCAATTATTTGCGCGTTATTGTTGGTGTATTTTGTGCAGCATATGGTGCATGCGATTCAGGCATCGCATGTGATCGAAGGCGCCAGTAATGAGGCGATTAAAAATATTCACTACTGGTATAAAGACCGCTGTAATATCAAGCATCAACGTGATGTTGTGCATCAGGATGTCGAACAGTTTCACACTTGGTCTGCAACGCCGATTTATGCGCCAAGCTCGGGCTATTTACAGCAAATTTACCTTAAGTCACTGGTAACTCTGAGCCAAGATTATGCAGGCGTGGTGCAAATTAATGCCAATCTTGGTAACTTTGTCACTGATAGAAATATTATTGGCTATTTTTATCAGCGCCCAGCCAACCATCCAGACAATCGCCATCAGACCAACACGCCAAAACTTGCCATTGTGCCGCGCGCCCCAGATAGCTTGTTTTGGCAGCGCTTTGCTGGTTGTATCCGTATTGAGCAGCGCCTAAGCCATTCTAACGATATCGCTTATAGTTTAGGACAAATGACCGAAATTGCGGTACGCGCCCTTTCTCCAGGAATTAACGATCCCAAAACTGCGGTCAATTGCGTACAGTCTTTGACCAGCTGCCTTAGCATCATGATGCGTCGTCAGCCGCCAAGCCCCTATCATTTTTATATAAAAAATCCAGACAAGTCGAAGCCAGATAAAACAACATCTGATAATAGCATTATTGAAAAAGTAAGCCATAAACCACGCGACGCCATATTAGCCGTCGTGACTCATACCCCTAAAATATCCGACTTTATCGATACCTCGCTTGGCGAGATACGGCGTTACGCGACCGCAGACTTAATGGTGTTAAAGGCGCTTTGTCAGGCAATGGTAGACCTTAATTATGCCAAAGTTAATAATGCTCAGCAGCAAACGTTACTACATGAGCTGACGTTGATTGAACGTGCGGGACAAGACAATCTTAGCTATCAGGCCTTGGTCGATGACTTAAGCGCCATGTGTGCGCAAGCCAAGCAGTTTATTCTCAGCGACAATGACCAACACCAATATTTTGCTTATGTCGCTAAGTTCGATGCTCATATTCATCAAGCTCTACAAACACAATCAAGATAGCGTTTAAAATGATCTTTATAACTAAAAATAAGTTTGCCACTCATAACTGGTAAGCCAGCACAAAAATAACTAAAATAAAACCCCGTTAATCCTCCTAAGTCCTAAAATCGGGGCGAATTTTTATCATTACTTGAGACCCTTTTTATGGCTCCTACCAGCAGCTTGAGCGTACTAGAAATCAGCGCTATTTTTTTATCGATTACTGCCTTATTAACTTATGTCAATCATCGCTTTATCGGCTTACCAACGACTATCGGCGTGATGGTAATCTCCATTTTATTATCTATCGGCGCGATATTTTTGGGCTTTTTAGGTTTTGATCAGCTCATTGATTACGAAGTGAGCTTATTAGAACAGCTTGATTTTACCGAAGTCTTATTGGACGGCATGCTGTCTATGTTGCTCTTTGCGGGCGCGCTACACGTCAATATTGGCGATTTAAAACGTTATAAACTGCCCATTGGTATCCTTGCTTTTATTGGCACCATCGTATCGGCGTTACTCATTGCCGCTGCCCTTTATTTTATGCTGCCGCTATTTGGTTTTGGCCTGCCGTTTTTGTGGTGTTTATTATTTGGCGCTTTGATATCGCCGACCGACCCAATCGCCGTGATGGGTATTTTGGCCTCAGCTGGCGCACCAAAAAGTATTGAAACGGTCATCGCTGGTGAATCACTATTTAATGATGGTATCGGCGTGGTTATTTTCGTGCTGCTGCTCGGTATTTTATCCAGTGGCGATATCCCAACGGCCAATTATGTTGCCCATACCTTAGCCGTTGAAGCTGGTGGCGGTATAGTCTTTGGTTTAGTGCTCGGCGCAGTTTTGTACTACATGCTTAAAAGCATCGACAGCTACCAAGAAGAGGTGTTATTAACGCTGGCGGGCGTCATAGGCGGCTATGCACTCGCCAGCCATTGGCATTTATCAGGGCCACTTGCGATGGTGATGATGGGCTTAATGGTAGGTAATCGTGGACGCGCGCTAGCGATGAGTGATAAAACGCGCCATTATATTGATTTGTTTTGGGAATTAATTGATGAAATTCTTAACGCGATTTTATTTGTCTTGATTGGTTTAGAGGTGGTGATGATTGCTTATTCGGGCAATTTATTTATCGCTGCTGGTTTAACCATTGTTATTGCCCTAGTTGCACGCTTTATCGTCGTCGGCATGACCACCAAAACCTTTCATCGTCAGCTTGATTTGCCAAAAGGCGCGTGGAAAGTGCTGACATGGGGCGGATTGCGCGGTGGCATTTCGGTTGCTTTGGTGTTGCAGCTGCCAGCAGGCGGCGAGCGCGATATTTTATTGGCGCTGACTTATGCGGTGGTGATATTCTCTATTTTGGTACAAGGTTTGAGCGTTGGTAAAGTCGCCAAAAGCATTCGTACCGACGAGAAAGTCGCAGAAATATAAGCTTTACATAGTTTTCATTTAGCCGTTTTAATCAAAGAAATGCCAGTATAAGAGGATAACTTATACTGGCTTTTTTAGGTCTCTTAAACCCGTTTATTGGTTTGTATCATAGCGTAGTTATATCAAACCTTTGCGCTTCATATTGCGATAAACCACGATAACGATAATAATGTTTGATATTAAGATGGCAAGCTTAAACCAGTCAAATGGGCTAGCAAACAAATAATAAATCTCAATAGGAATAAATATCCCGTAGCCTAACACCCCAAACCAATATGCCCAAGTTTTATCTTGCCACAAACCATAAGCTTCAAGAAAGCGCAAACTGGCATAAGCAAAAATGAGCAATAAAAATACTGGCCAATTTTTGCTTGCCTGCTGGGCGATACGTACCGCACTATCAACTTGCGGTGCTAGCAGTTGCCCAAAGGTTTGTTGCCAAGACGCAGTCGCTGTCGTTAGCCAATGCTCAAGGTCACTATGCCATGACCATAAAGCCCCCGCTCCTAATAGCGCACCAACGCCTTTGACCACTTCATATATTGCGACCGCTTTAATAGATTCGCTAGAGGTACTAGCACCACTGCGCGGTGTATGCGGCTGCCTGGTTAAATTTCGGTCGTTATCCTTCGAGGATGGTAGCAGACTGTCATCCTGTCTGGGCAAATTAGGCAAAGAAAGTCTCCACCACACGGCCCTGCAACTGCTCATTAAAGAACGGCGTATTTTTACCATTTGACAGCATGGATTCTGTGGTCACTTGCCATTCTAGATTAGGATCGACCAATACTGCGCCGCCGATACTTTCATACTGCTCACTAATACCCGCAATTTTTGCTGGGTTCAGACAGATTTTATCGACCAGTTGCTCAAGCGTTAATACTTCATCGCGTACCAACTGACATGCCAGCGCCATAAAGGTGTCAAAGTTTGAGATACCCGGTGTGCTTTCGGCAAAAGGTGCTTTTTTAGCGGTACTATTTAGCGGCTCATGATGGCTGCAAATCGCATCAATAGTGCCGTCTTTTAGCCCGCGGCGAATGGCTTGCTGATCGGTATTACTACGCAGCGGCGGTAGCACATAGGCTTGGGCATTAAAGCCTTTTAAATTATCATCGGTTAAATACAGCTGATGCATCGCCACATCACAAGTCACCGGCAGACCTTTGTCTTTCGCCCAGCGCATCAGCTCAATCGAAGACTTACAAGATAATTGGCTAAAATGTGCGGCAATACCCGTCTCTTCCACCATTAATAACTGCGTCGATAAAGCAACTGTTTCTGCAATCCAAGGAATCCCTTGCAAACCATGATACGAGGCGATATAACCTTCGTGCGCCACGCCTTCACCAGAGAGACTTGGCTCGTCAGGATAAAAGAATACTTTCATATTAAAAGTCGCCGCATATTCCAAGGTACGCAGTAACACCAAGTCATTGCGAAAAGGTCGACGCGCATTAGAGACCGCGATACAGCCACCTTTTTTCAGACCAGCGATATTTGATGGTCGCTCGCCTTCTAAGCCTGCGGTCAGCGCCCCTAAAACATGCAAATAAATACCGCCATCACTAAGTGCCCGCTCACGCAAACCTTTTAATAGCGAGCCATTTTCTAAAATGGGGTTGGTATCGGGTGGAATCACCACATGCAAAAAACCATTGCCACGGGCCGCACGCCCTTCTGACTCTAACGTACCGTGTTGTTGTTGCCCCGGTTCGCGTAAGCGGGCGCATAAATCAACCAAGGGTGGCAGCAGCCACATTTCGCGCTCTGATTCAAAAGAAGCCAGCTTATCGGTTACTGTGCTTGGTAGCGCGTCTTTAAATGCTTGAGGAAGATGGTTAATTATCGGTGTATCCGTATTTAACGTAGTAGACATGAGCGTTATTACCGTATCAATAAAATTGGATAAATAAATATAAAACAGTGCAGCAGAGTATTATTGACTCGCAGCTTGATGCGCGCGCTGACCTTCCATAGCTAGCGATAACACTGCCATGCGAATCGCAATGCCATTATTTACTTGCTTTAAAATAACAGACTGGTCACCATCGGCAACGCTTGAGGCAATCTCAACCCCGCGATTCATCGGCCCAGGATGCATCACCAACGCATCGGGTTTAGCCAGTGCTAGGCGTTCAGGCGTAATACCATAGTGTTTATAATACTCACTCGACGACGCCAGCAGCGGCGAGCCGATACGCTCATTTTGTATTCTTAATCCCATAATGACATCACAGTCGGTGACGCATTCGTTCATATCTTCATAAACTTGCACGCCAAAACGCTCAATACCTTTGGGTAATAAGGTACGCGGCGCACAAACACGAATATCTTTAACTCCCAAGGTTTGCAGCGCACTGATATCTGAGCGTGCGACCCGCGAATGCTTAATATCACCGACGATGGCCACAGACAATTCTTCAAACGGGCGCGGTGCTTCACGGTGAATGGTCAGCATATCGAGCATACCTTGCGTCGGATGAGCATGCCAGCCATCACCGCCGTTGATAATAGCAATATCTGGCGTCACTTCGGTTGCCATAAAATGCGCCGCGCCTGACGCTGAATGCCGTACCACAAAGATATCCGCCGTCATCGCTTGTAGATTCCATAAGGTGTCGCGCAAGCTCTCGCCTTTTTTGGTACTGGAGCGCTCAATATCGATATTGAGCACATTGGCACCAAGACGCTTTTCGGCGACTTCAAAGGTTGTACGCGTGCGCGTTGACGGCTCAAAAAACAAATTCATCACCGTATAGCCTTCAAGCTCAGGGCGGTTAATCAGTTGCCCATTATCATCAAAAAATGTCTCTGCTTTGGCAATAACTGCCTGCAGTTGCGCTTTACTTAAACCCTCTACCCCTAAGAAATGGCGAATACTGCCATCGTTATTGAGCTGCGGACGACTGAGCGAGGCGTTGAGCTTTTGATGAATAGTCTCAGGATCAAACTTGGCATAATCAGTCGGCGAAACGGTTGGTGTTGAGCGACTATCGATAGAATTTGACATAATGGCACATCTTTATTGTTAGGTGATATGAGGTGATTATCATTATTTAGGCGTTTTACGCTCGTTAAGCACACAGACAAGGACATTTTGGCGCTTATTTGCTACAATTTAGCGCAATGACAAACAACCTTAAAAGATAGCTTTTGGCGTCTTAGTGAGCAATGGCTCTAGACATATAGCAAACCTTATCAAAAGCCACTTATTAACACCATAAATAAATAATCATAGCGCTAGTGTAGCTGATTTTGTGGTCAGGACAAAGACGCCTTGCTGGGTATTTAAAAATTTGCCAAATTTAGGCAAATTAAAGGTGATCTAACCGTCTCTCAAACTTCTATTTAATTTTTATTCTCATTGGTCTTATTTTTAAAAGTACTTATTTTAATACTATCTATTTTAACCGTCTTTATCAGGAAACCTTATGACAACCTTAGCAAATTATCTAAACGCTGATGCCAGTAACCCGGCACTTAATGACGTAATTACCACTGTAACTAATGTTGGTAAAACCATCTCGCAGTTATTAAGAAAAGGGGCGTTAGCAGATATCTTAGGCGAAGCAGGTAATCAAAATGTCCAAGGTGAAGAGCAGAAAAAACTCGACGTCTTAGCTAACGATTTATTATTAGAGGCGTTGGCAAACAACGCGCATTGTGCAGGTGTTGCCTCAGAAGAGCTCGACGATGCTACCCCTGCCAACGCTGATGGTAGTTTATTGGTATTGTTCGATCCGCTTGATGGCTCATCAAATATCGATATTAATATGGCCGTCGGTACCATCTTCTCTATCCTACCGTACCAACGCCAAGGTCAAATCAGTGCAAATAGCGATTTTTTACAAGCGGGTAATCAACAGCTAGCCGCCGGTTATTTGCTATATGGCACCTCTACGGTACTGGCATTAACCATCGCTGATAATGTCGTAATGTTTAGCCTAGACCCTGATAGCAATGACTATGTACTGATAGAAGAGGATGTTCAGATTGATGCGGATACTAGTGAATACGCTATCAACGCTTCAAACTATCGCTACTGGCAAGCGCCTATGCAGCAATATATCGACGAGCTCATCGCTGGCAAGACTGGCGTACGCGGCCGTGACTTTAACACGCGTTGGGTGGCGGCGATGGTCGGCGATGTGCATCGAATTTTATGTCGTGGCGGTTTATTCACCTATCCATTTGACACCAAAGATGCCAATAAAGCCGGCAAGTTACGCTTGATGTATGAAGCCAATCCGATGAGCTTATTGATTGAGCGAGCGAGCGGCGCTGCTACCGACGCGGTGCAGCGTATCTTGGATATAGAACCAACGGATATTCACCAACGTGTCCCTGTGGTACTTGGCAGTAAAAACGAGGTCGATTACGTTAAAAATCTACATGTAAAACATGCTGATAAATAAATCATTTGCACCCAATTTGATAATACACAGCGTACAGCGATATAAACAATCGACTTTACGCTGATGATTCAAACTCTTTATATTTTAAGCGATCTATTATGGTAGCAAATCCCACCGAGCTGATTACCTCAGATAAAAATACGACTGTCAAACTTATCAAAGGGCTATTGACGCAAGCGCGCCAGCGTAAGAAACAAGGGCAAACCGTCATTGAAGGCGTGCACCTTATCGATGCCGCTCTGCGTAGCGATTACCCATTTGTGCAGATATTACTGTCTGAATCGGCGCACCAGCATTCTGAAGTTCAGCAGCTTTTGACGCGCCTACCGACTTATACGCCTATTTTGACTTTAGCAGATAGCCTGTACGAAGGTATTCGTAGCTTAGGGACTGGCATCGATATCATGGCGCTGATTAACATTCCAGCGCCTAGCCTTAAACCCATCAATGATGACTGCTTGATTCTTAATGATGTCCAGGACAGCGGCAATGTCGGTACGCTACTGCGTACGGCGGCGGCGGTTGGCATTAAAAACATACTTTTTACCAGTGCAACAGCGCAAGCATGGTCACCAAAGACGCTCAGAGCAGGTATGGGCGCGCAGTTTGCCCTCAGCATTTACGAGGGGTTAAGTGTGCAAGATATTTTAGATTTCGTACAAACGCCGCTATTTGCCACCAGCTCACATACCGATACGGTCATTTATCAACATGACTTAAGAAAGCCAATCGCTTGGATTATGGGGCATGAAGGCCAAGGTGTTTGCGACGAGCTAATGCAGTGTGCCACCCCTATCGCCTTGCCGCAGCCTAACGGGCAAGAAAGCCTGAATGTCGCCATTGCAGGCTCATTATGCTTGTATGAGACATTGCGTCAGAGAAGTTATGCTTAGAATCATTTAGAGAAAACACGAAAAACCCGCTATAAAAATAGCGGGTCTTTTTTGCTTCATTACTTATGCAAGAGGTAACAATTAAATCTTGCTAGTCAGCTCAGGCAATGCCTCAAACAAATCGGCTTCTAAAAAGTAATCAGCAACGCTCGCGATTGGTGATTCTGGATCATTGTTGATAGCAACGATGACTTTAGAATCTTTCATACCTGCTAAATGCTGAATCGCGCCTGAGATACCCGCTGCGATATAAAGGTCTGGTGCAACGATTTTACCTGTTTGACCAACTTGCATATCGTTTGGTACATAGCCTGCATCAACAGCAGCCCGTGATGCGCCAACCGCAGCGCCAAGCTTATCCGCTAGCGGCTCGATATATTTAGTGAAGTTTTCACCATTCGCTAATGCACGACCACCAGAAACCACGATGCTTGCAGAAGTCAATTCAGGACGGTCAGATTTTGCCATCTCTTCATTGACGAAGCTTGATTTACCCAAATCTTGAACATTATCGAGTGTCTCAACAGACGCTGAACCGCCTTCGCTTGCCACAGGATCAAAAGCAGTGGTACGGACTGTTAAAACCACTTTATCTTCTGAGGTCTTAACTGTTGCCGTGGCGTTACCTGCATAGATAGGACGCTCAAAGGTGTTTGCGTCTACGACCGCAGAGATTTCTGACAACATGCTCACGTCAAGTAAAGCGGCGACACGTGGCATAAAGTTTTTGCCAGTAGTGGTAGCAGCAGCGATGATATGGCTATAATCACTAGCGATGTCAGCAATCAATAGGGCGATATTGCCTGCCAATTGATGTTCATAAGCGGCGTTATCGGCTAATAGTACTTTAGTCACGCCTTCAGCTTTAGCGGCTGCATCAGCTGCTGCCTGCGCGCCGCTACCAGCGACCAATACATGGACGTCATCGCCTATTTGCTTAGCAGCAGCGATCGTGTTCAAAGTTGCCTTTTTTAGACTGGCATTGTCATGTTCTGCATATACCAAAATTGCCATTGTTTTTATCCTTTATTTATTCGTATCATCTATTCATGCGGTTGTTTGTGTACAAAACGATTTATCAAATCAGCTTAAATATGAAACCTTTTAGATAACATCATTTTGCACAAGATATGCCGTAGCAAAATATTAAAAGACTCACGCCTTAGATAACTTTTGCTTCATTTTTTAGCTTATCGACCAACTCGTCAACTGAACCTACCTTGATACCCGCTTTACGCTCAGAAGGTGGCACGACTTTGATAATTTCTTGCTTAGAAGTCATATCGACACCGAAATCAGCAGGCGTTTTTTCATCAAGTGGCTTTTTCTTCGCTTTCATGATGTTAGGCAATTTTGCATAACGTGGCTCATTTAAGCGTAAGTCAGTGGTGATAACCGCTGGTAGCTCAAGTGCTAGGGTTTGCAGACCACCGTCGATTTCACGCGTGACGTTGACTTTGCTGCCTTCAACTTTTACTTCTGACGCAAAAGTACCCTGACCGATACCCATCAATGCTGCTAACATCTGACCGGTTTGGTTGTTGTCGTCATCGATGGCTTGTTTGCCCAATAAGATAATATCCGTAGACTCAGTTTCAGCGATATTCTTAAGGATTTTAGCAACTTGTAATGGATAAGGTTTTTCGTCAGATACGACCAAAATCCCACGGTCAGCACCCAAGGCTAAAGCTGCACGAATTTGCTCTTGTGATTCTTTTGGACCGATTGAGGCGACGATGACTTCATCAATCACGCCCGCTTCTTTTAGACGAACGGCTTCTTCAACAGCAATTTCATCAAAAGGGTTGATTGACATTTTAGTGTTAGATAAATCTACGCCCGAATTATCAGCTTTTACACGAACTTTTACGTTGTAATCAATGACACGCTTGACCGCTACTAATGCTTTCATACGTTCCTCGTTTATTAATGTTATGAATTAAAAATTACCAATTAAGAACCAAAGGTTCATTTTTTTCAAACTGTGATGCAAATTGTCGTTCAAAATACTACTAAAGGTTTTTACCACATTAACATAGATTTAAAAATAAATATGTATAAGCCGCCCACCCAAGATATCGCGGCATCATATTTATTATTCGCTAGTCATAATTTATTATTGGTATTTACTCATCTAAGTATTTACCAATAATAAAAGTATACCAGTAAACGCTTAAATCCTGCTAAAGCTAAGCCAACCGTTATTATCAGACCCGTCTATCTTGCGTGAGCACAGGGCTAAGGTCAAGACTACGCCGTGAATAATGCGTCATAAATTTGTCACCATTGTTGCAAAAACTGTCTATAAGTGCCTAAATAGAGAGTTAATTTGCTCGAATGCGCTAACTCGACCGTCCTTTATAACAGAGACAGCTGTGTAATTACTGACTACTTTACTATCTAAAAGCGAAAGAGGAC